>NZ_CP143544.1:0-33144 GCF_046237595.1 Neobacillus oceani
AAAGCATAAAGCCTGTACTATTAAATTAATAGGTATTAAAAAGGGTATGCAAAGGAGGTATTCAAAAGGGTATGCACGAATCACTAGTTTTCCCGATTAAATGTTTTAGCCCGCAAGTGGTGCAATCCAAAATTCACCTTGAACAAAAGGACTTTGTTATTTACTTAACCGGCACGGACGAGGAATTGGGAGATTTTATGGATTACGATGCTATGGACGAAATTGACCTCATCCCATCCATAATCAAGACTGTTGAAAAAATTTTGAATGGCGAAAAAAAGACCAAAGCAATTAAGCAATGGTCTCAAAAATGGGGATTATTGAACTCTGATTTAACTCAACCTTTAGAAGAAATATGGCTGGAACTCTATAAGATTTATAAGCTATGGGAACTATATAAAGGATTGGCCAATGGTGATATATCACTTCTTAAAGCCAACATTCAATTATCCGATGAAATCGAATTAGATCAGGATGACGTACTGATCATCGAAAGTGAGGACACATACTTAAAAAAAGCGATAATCTTTAAGGGTGAGGAATTCAGCGTGGTCGAACATCACAATTTTATGAAGGATGACAATAATCCTGAGAGCACCGTCGCTTTATTTCACTTGGCCGAAACATTGGAAAAGGAATTGCAGAACTGCACGATTTTCTCTCACCGAATGAGCATCAGCGCTGGTAAAGACATAAACGATATTAAATTCACTCCAGCATTAAAGGTTTCCACACTTAAGGAAGCTATCTATATGCAATTTTATATCCTTCTAAGCGAAAACAACCAGAAAATTTGCCCTGTATGCAATAAACCTTTTTCCCCGAATAGGATAGATCAGCGTTATTGTATACCAAAGGGTCCTTGCTACCATACAGCAAAAAGCAGGAGATACAGGAAACCCAAACCACCTAAAATCCTAGCTTAAAACCAAGGCGAACACAAAGAGGATGGCCAAATTAGAAGCCATCCTCTTTGTGATTAAAAAGGCAATAAATCTGGAGGGTAAGGTATGTTCTCCATAGCCTTCACAAGATCTGTAATGTCCGTGTCACCGTTTATTGTCACTTTCTCCAGCTGAGGCTCAAAGGCATCCTTCTTAATGACCATCCACCATTCAAAAGCCAATTCTTCCGGTTTCTTATTCCGCAAATGAAAACTGCCCGCCTGGCTTAAATTATTCCATTTGGATTTATAATCAATTTGGACTGTTATGTACATAAATTTCCTCCACACTTTTTCCTTACATAACCATTCTTTTGTAATGAGTTTTAATTTCGACCAGTAAAGATAGGTATTTCAAAATCAACCGGAACATTTAACTTGAAAAAACTTCAAATAAACCTTGTTTAAACTTCAATTTAAGTTTATAATAACTTCAAATGAAGTTCATTTAAACAAAAAGGAGTGTTACGATGTTTTATTCTGATGAAGATTTTGCAGCCAAGGTTGATGAAAAACTGGGTAATGTTCGTTACTTTAAAAAATGCCTGCGTGAAAGGGGCATGATTGGCAGCCGGCAGCAACTGTCCGATGATTTCATCGCGACATTTGAAGAAGTACGCCAAGTCCGCGAAAAGCTAAATTCAACTTGGGAACAAGCGATGGTTGAAGTCTTGAACAGGGATAACAACCTGGTACCGGAAGGAATGTTTAAAATCCAAATCTCAGAGACATGGAAAACCGATGAACGAAGGGATTACACTTTCACTTTGATGACATACTTGCCTTTTGTCCCTCAAATTGGCCTGCGCTGGGAAGACAGTGATAAAGACATCAATCTAAAAGTTGAAAACCTCACCTATCACTCAGACAAAGGAGTATTCCTGATAAGGAACACAGTTAGGGATGCAGATCGCGAAGAAGTGGAAGCCAGGATTGCAGCTAGGCAAGGTACAGGATGGTCATTACCTATTTTGGATTAATTAAACGGGAGCAACTATGAAAAAAATATGGTGGACCATGAAAGATCTCGAAGAAGCCACTGGTTACAGCGACGACTGGCTGAAAGAAAACATCCTGCTTAAACCAAGGTACAAGAAATTACTCGACTTGGAACACGGTGGTTTTGTTTACTACCCAGCAAAACGGGGCGAAAAGTGGTTGTTTATCGCTTCGAAAATGCAATTGTTTTTAGAACAGCATTTCACCGATATTTTTAAGAAATAGTCCCATTACAGCCCCCTTATCGATTAAGTAAGGGGGCTGCTTATTAATTGAGGGTGGGTGCCCAAGACCTCACCAATCTCTTTGCTATTAATTATTTTATGCCTCCATTTTCGAAGATTATGGAGTAGTAATCATAACCAGCCAAGCCGTTTAGCACCTTGGTTTGTCCATGCTTCACTTCGTTCTATTTGCATTTTCTCCAACTTTATTCGAAGTTCAAAAAATGTCTTCTGGTGCATGTGTTTGGGCTTAAAGTATGGCAATTGGTCAATATCCTTGCCGTCCAAACCCAATTTTCTTTGCAATCTCCGGATTTTAAGACCAAGATAGTCCAGCTGGTCTCCGGATTCCTGGCAGGTGAGGTAGGTTAAATTATGGCATTCACGACAACGAAAGTACTTTCCGATTATGTAAAGCTTGGCCGTTCTCATATCACATCCAGGACAACTGAACCATTTCCTATCCCCAAACCCCACTTTTGTAGTTTCAATATCTACGCGTTCTTTTACCGGTTCTCCATTAGCAGCGTAAAAGAAAAGAATATGATCGTTCTTCGTTAAAATTCGAAAGGAGATATCATTCATGGTCATTTCCAATAGCTTTCTATCCAAATGGCCATTTAATTCTCTAATATCCAATCGATAAGTTTCCTCAACTGTCCGTTTCCTAAGCTTTCCGCCGCTTCCATATGGTCCACTCCCTAAGCCTCCCACCAAAATAACCCCTTTTTTATACAAGTATATCCCTATACGGACTGATTTTCCTAAATTTAAAGGGAAATCAGGGTTTTTTTATAACCATCCGCAATTTGCGTACGGTTCACCAATGCGCTTTTTTAGGGTGGCAGAAAAGACAGAATAACAGAATCACCTTAATTAGGATTTTATAGGGCCGCGTCAATTTGACTCCACAAAATTGTGGAGTGAAAAACCTCTCTTTTACTGCTGAAAATCCATAACCCTTTTTAGGGCCTCGGAAATCTCGGGATACTCTTTTTAAGGAGTCACTTTTGTATCAGGCGATTCCGTCCCTCTTTTTAGGACCTTACAAATCTTACTATGCCGTATTCCTTCAACATCAGCAGTGAATAACCCAAGTCCAAAGCTGGACTTGATCATTAGCAGCAACCAATAGTTTGGCAGCTCAAAGTTGAGCAGTGAAATACCTCTTCCCATTCGCCCTATGTTGAACATAGCCCGTTCAATGCTCTTTTTAGGGCCTGCATAATCTGCAATAGCAACTTCTAAAACTGAAGTTTTCTGAAGTTGCTGATATCCCACCCATTTAAACTAAAACCTTAATCAAAGAGGATCCGCCAATTTTGGAGAGTCAAAACATAAGGAGCTTTCCACTAAAAATTCCCCCTTTTAGGGAGTCAGAAAAGTCAGGATACGCTACCCGGAATATCGCCCTCTCCAATTACTTAAAAGGCCGAATCAGAATAACTCTTTTTAGGGTGGGAAAAATGGGTAAATGGAAAAAGCTTAAAACCACAGTCCTTCGCGTTTTTTATAGTGTCAAAAAACTCCCCTTTGCACCTTCTAACAAGCACAATGGAGGCCTTTTTAAGGACTGACAAATCTGACTATATGTAGCACTACACCCGTATTTTTATCGTGTGAGAAAATTATGCGTTACCCACTCCAGATAGGTTGTTTTTTACCCCTACTCAATATAAAAAAGGACCCACCAAAACTGGCGAATCCTTTAGGGCGTTAGAAATGTTAGGATACCTTTTTATCGTGTCATAAAATTATTACCTCTTTTAAGGCCTCGCAAATCTTGCAATAGAAAAAATCCGTAGAAACATGAGATCATAAACCGGGATAGTCCTATTTCATTTTTTCTTGAACTTGATAACCTTCGATTCCTCGATCCAGCCAACTTCCCCAGAGGATTCTCCGTTATTTACTTCAACCTTAAGCCAATTACCTCGACGCTCTAGTATTGTTAAGACTGAATTAACCTTTATTTTACCTCCACTAAGGATAGGAGCTGTTCCCCTGGCACCTTCCCTAAGATAAGCTTCCTTTCGCAAAAAAGCCACCTGATCCAGTGGATATATCTGCAGTTCAGTTGTAACCTTCCTAATATCCCTTGAAGCCATATCCTCTGAAA
This sequence comes from Neobacillus oceani, assembly GCF_046237595.1. Lineage (NCBI taxonomy): Bacteria > Bacillati > Bacillota > Bacilli > Caryophanales > Bacillaceae > Neobacillus > Neobacillus oceani. Next base: position 4,286 of record NZ_CP143544.1, read on the forward strand.
TGTTAAGGCTTATGGTTTTTATTGCCTCTGTATTAAATCCGTTATAATAAATTAGCGTCAGGGTACTAAATAGCCCATAAATCACAAATTTAGCTGCATCAACGGCTAAAGAAGAAAATACCTCTTTGATAAAGCCACTTAATGAAAATTTACCTCTCTCATCTGTCCATTTATTAAACAACTTTAAGACATCGTCTTCGGTCAAAGAAGTAGTTCTTTCCGAAACATCGGCTTGTGCCGCTTCAATTCCAATGAATTTAAAATCAATATCTTCTTCAAAATCAATATCCTTTATGACTCCGTCTTCCACCAAAGAAGCAAATGCATCTGTATATGGAGCTATAGAAGTTGCAGTCCAGGAACTCTGGACACTACTCATTTGCTGATAAACTTTTAGCATTTCATTGTTGTGACGAGCAAGGCTCCTATGCAGACTTGAAGAAATTCCCGAAGTAATTTCCTCAAGTCTTTTATTAACAAGTAAGGCCATTCTTCGTTGCTGATCTTTAAGCTGCACTAAAGATGCCATAGATCTTTCTAGAGACGAGAAATCAATTTCTTGAAGCTTTATTGAAACAGCACGGTCAATCGAGTTCGCCATGATTAAAAGAGCACGCGAAGCATTTGAAGGAAGAGAGTATAAAGTTCGTTGAGCCTCTAACATTTGCCCGAATGCGATTGCAGAAGAAGATACATTAATAGAAAACCGAGTAGTCGTCATAACCAGGAAAGCCCTCCCCTAAATAGAACTTCAAAACAGAGCACAGCACCCCAAAAAAGCCATTAAAAAAGTTTAGGCCCCTTCTTTAAAACGAAGGGGCCAGGCTAACGCCCATAATATAAGCTGACAGACCTGTGAACACTTTTTTAAGGATGGATTTTTTCAAATTTATTAACCTTGGATTCCTCTAGCCACCCAACTTCTCCAGATAGGTCATTATCAGAATGTACTTGAATCTTTACCCAATTACCCTTACGTTCCAGGATAGTTACTATTGCATTTTTTGGTAGCTTTTCATAAGTCACCAATGGAGCTGTTCGTTTTGAGCCTTCTCTTAAGAAGGATTCCTCGCGCAGGAATCCCAACGTTACCATTCGAAATCCCCCGTCATCAGCCACCTCAACCAAATACACATTTTCTTGGACAGCAACTTTTTTAAATTCATGGGCCGGTATATCCGGAGACACTTTCTCAAGGAGTTTATCTATTCCCTGTGAATTATGGATGGACAGATTTAAAGCTACAAAAGCAGCCCAAAATGCACCAAAAACATATTTTACAGCTTCATAAGCTGCATTTTCTAATAAACTTTGCAACAATCCTTTTGCAGAAAATTTACCTTGCTGATCAACGTTCTCTGCAATCATTGCTTTAACTTCCTCTGCAGTCACCAATCTAGAATTGCTTTTAATCTCTTCCGCAGACTCCTCAATTTGATGAACGATTTCTTCCTCTTCAAACTCAATTTCTTTAATAGTCCCGTCCGCTAATAAAGATGCAAAAGCTTCTGTGTATGAAGCCACAAGAGAAGCATCCCTCTGAGAAGGATCCAATCTATAATAAAATGTATTAAGTCTGCTTATTGTACGAGCAAAGCCCTCCTGTTGTTCACTCAACCTTATCAACATTGGAGAAACCATAGTTACAGATTTCGCTAAACCAGTTAAATTAGTACTAGAAGCCATCAACTGAAGAGCGCGACTCTGTTTTAACATCGCATCATAAGCAGTATCGCCACTCAAATAATCCTTAAATTTATTCGAAAACCGTATTGTGGGGTTAGCTGTTTCATGTAACTGTGAAAGATCAAACTGTGATAACATACGAGCCATTGCTTTCTGTTGCTTAAGATACCGAGAGATATAATCATCAAACAAACAAAACGACTCTCCTTCAGGCTAACGCCCATAATATAAGGTGACATACCAGTGAACACCTATAATTGCTTCTTCAACTTGTGAACGTACCCCACCGAAAAGCCGGTTAGTCGCGCTAAATCACGGACAGAAGCTCCAGGATTCTCTTGGGTTACTACACGAAGTATAGACAGCTTGTCCATCGTCTTTTGCTGTTCCTTCTGCAAATACTCCGCTCTCGCCTGAACGCCCGATTCTCGGCGCTTTTCACGCTGGTAAACCGTATTCCTGCGCCGTTTTTCACCTTGGCCAATGATGGTTGTTAGGTGAGTTTGCTCTTCATCGGTAATATCCAGCCAGCTGATCAGTTTTTTATTTGAAATGTTGTAACCCGCGCCCGGATAACCCTTTTCAATTGCAATACGGTTTGCTTCTTCATTGTTTCGCGCTTCCCATGCCTTTTCGGCGCTCCTGGTGGCCCTTTCCACCTCTTTGATGGTTAAGGGATGGGTAAACTGTAGATTCAGCATCATAGTCTGATTTAGGGCTTCTGCAGGGTCGTTCGAATAGCAGCAAAGCCAGTAACGGTATAGGAAGCAAATCACTTCTCGATGGCCAGTAACTGCATAGTCTCTCAGTTCGACAAGTTTCACTAAGTCCATCAATCTGGCATAATGCAGTTTGTATGTATTGAATAGCTGGGCAACTTTCTTTTTACGGCCCATCCTTTTCTTCTTGGGTGGTTTTATTTCATCGTTAAGATCAGGTAAGTAATCAAATTGAATTTGTCTCAATTGGTATTTAAAATCGTGCCTATACTCAGCGCGGACCTCCGCTCCGTTCTTGGAGTTCACGCTGCCGGCTATCCGGAAAACCCTGGCCGCGTCTGCCGCCTTTGGATCCCCACCGAGTTCGGAAAGCTGATTTACAAAGTAATTTTGGACAGCCTGCCATAACGGAAGGGCTTTATGTGGTACCGGATCAATGAGCCATATAAGAACAATCCCTTGGCCACTGAAAATAATGACGTTGGGTTCGGGAATGATCTTCCCGAAAAACTCATGCTCGAGCTTCCCCATCACCCAACTGGGGTCAAAATTAAATAAGTAAAAGTCCAGGTCCACATATAAGGACCGTAATTGACGGATATTCTCGATGCTTCGTTGTGGTCGGTAAAAAGTGTTTTGACTGAAGAATACATCCTCGCCTAACCAATTTGTAAGCTGGGTTGCAAGTTCCTCTGGCTGGAAATGGTACTGATGAAACTTCCCATTCTCTGTCTTCTTTGCTACGGTTATCCAACCATCCGCACCGTTGTGTTGGAACCAGGCGTGATACCGAGCTTTTTCGGCAGCACTAAAATTCCCCATAAATTTTTTCCCCTTTCTAGTGGAAAGGGACCGCATACCGTGGTAAACTAAAACTAAATAATATTAATAAAAGGGTATACGAATCCCTTTGATGTTTCGAGAAACTCCCAAGGCGGCCAAACCAGAGGGAGTTTTTCTCGTTTATGACTATTATTCTATCAAAAGTTCACTACAATAGGTTTAAAAATTTGTAGAATTTACCCGGAAATTGAGAAAAGCAGGAGTTTTCCCCCTGCTTTTTGTGATAAACTAAATATATACAACAAAATGTTTTAACCAACGAAAGCCATAGTGTTCCCAGCACTGTGGTTTTCTTTATTGTCCGGCACTTCCAGAAAGCCCACGACCTTCCCGATTATCTCTACAGAATTAGGCCTTACTACAGTAACCCTTCCCTGATCAGGCAGCAGAATGAGATGACCGCCGAAGCGGGTATACCTAGAAACGCTATACTGGCCGTTTATGCAGAATACAGCTAAATCCTTTGCATTAGCAGCCGGCAAAACTTCCGGATCCACCACTATAAGATCCCCTTCGCGTAAAACAGGCTCCATGGCAGCTCCGACAACTTCTAAAGCGAAACACTTCAACTTCATTACCTCCTTAATTAACTTTATAGAGTTAAATATTACTAACTTACAATTAAATATTAATTCTATATACTGTATATGTCAACCAAATATTGTATATATTTATTATTAAAGGTAAAATATAAATAAATTAAAGTTAAATTGTGTTGTTAGGAGGGGTGAAAATGCCACTAGAAAATTCCTTAAGAATTGTTATGGCGAAGAAGAGGATTGATAACATAAGCGAATTGATCAATGTAACGGGGTTAAGTAGGAATGCGCTAAATAAGCTTTGGCACAACGAAAACTTGGAGAGTGTTAAGCTGGGGACCCTTATGACGATTTGCGATAAGTTAGGGATTCCGCTCTCAGAGCTTATACAATACGATCCGGAGAAATAAGTAGGGGCTTAGGTTGCTTGCGTCTGGAGATTTGCAAGACCCCCGGTGAAAATTTAAAACTAAATATATAAATTTTGCCGTGCAGTATATTAATTGTTGTTTATAACCACACATCTTGTGTTATACTCTGAAATATAACGACGTATATTGACCAGTTTGGGCTATTTTGGTTCAAACTGAACAACTTTGAACAAAATAAAAAGACCGCGGTACTGGTAATACCCCGGTCGAGCCACAGCCATGCTTCGCAGATGAGCGAACTGGTACAAAAGGATAGATCAAGGAAAGCTAATCCACTTTGCTTTGGCCGGCGGGGTGGATTACTTTTTTGTTACGGCGATGATTTGTACAACTAATCCGATTAATGCTATTACGAATATTGCTGTAGGCAAATCCATGATCTCACCTCCATTCTTGGAGGATTGATCGCCCACCCCGTCGCATGACTATTAATCACATTGTAGTACATTTTTTCCATTACTATCAATCATTTCAGTACTTTAATCCGATTAAATTCAATCTTTTTTTTCTTTATATGCTGAAAAGCCTATTAAATCGCCGTTTTTAAAGGCTTTTTTATAGGTGGTCACCTTTGTCCTCTTGTTCCCACTTCCGAAGTTCCTCGGCTTAATCTTCCTTTTCAAACCAACGCAATAAGCCTCTCCTTGCCTTTTTTTGCTCTCCAGCTTCCTTTGCCTCCAGTAGCAGTTTTTTGTCTCCTGAGACTCTCTAAGGGACTCCATCAGCAGCTGATTGCGCTTTTCAGCATACTTTTTTGCAATGCCGCCATTGTGTCCTATGTTTGGCACCAAGGTCGCCGTTTACGCTCCAATATCCTCTAGCGTTACCCTCTTCAGCATTAATCGGAATCTTTTCCGAACCACCGCATAATCCCCTTCCGGGCTTTTTTTCGTTCATTGGCCTCTATTAGTAGCATTTTTGTTTCCCTGGACTCATTTAAGACTTCCATTAGCATTTGATCACGTTTTTCCAGTCGTTCTTCTATGTATCGCTGTTGTTGCTCAAGCCGCTTCAAAAGCTCCTGGTTATACTCCTCCTGAGCCTTAATATGGTTCAAAAGCTCCTTAACAATCGGATTAGAACGGTCTAAATCACGGCGTTCCTCTTCGTTTTCTGCTGGAACGATACCCGTTCCCACCGAGAACGAACCCTTACCAAACCTATCTACAACAAGGCTTGCGGCGTTATCGAGCTGCATGTTATGCTGCTTGACAAGGTTTTGGAAATGCTTCAGTACCACAAGGTCACCTTCAACGAATACGCGATTATTTTGCTCGTTTCGCATGAATTGGTACTCGTTCTTTTCTAGAGCGATGCACCATTTTCTCAGCGTGCTATCACCAACCGCCAGGGTCAAACTAACCTCCTTCGGACTATAGGCTTTCTCATATGTATCCACCGTTACTACCTCCGTTCTTTTAATCGTTATTTTAAATGACCTTAGCCAAAAGTCATAGAAGAACGTCTGTTTGACATTGTTTTGGAAAAATTCAAAAGAATCATACCTACTTCGACAATTTTCCCTTATACTGGTTGTAAGTATCCAATAAAGGTTGTTGAGTATATGTCGTCCAAAACTACAATTACAATAAATCCAAATGCGACCACTACCCAGCTGGCGGGCTATGTTCCTCAGGAGGTCCTGGATCATTACTCCATTCAGTGCCCGAGTAACGAAGTGACCATCCCCCCGGGCGTGTTAAAGCACATAAGAAAGCAGCGTCATTGGGTTGAATTTATGCAATATTACCAGGATATCCCGGATATGATTGCCAATCCTGACTATGCTGGGCAAAATCCAAAAGAACCAGGGACAGTCGAACTATACAAGGTGATTAATGATCATCTTCTTTTGGCCATCAAGGTAGATCCCAGCACAGGTCTCTTTCTTAGTTCTTTTTATAAATTGGACAACCCGCAAAGTAAAGTCGCTGGTCGTTTACGTAACGGAAGGATACATCCTATTTCATTTTTCAGGTAGATAAAGTATCTTAAAGTACCATAACGTGGCATAACGTGGCACAAAATAACACAAAATGGTTTACAAAGTTGGCCTAAAAGGGTAATATGTTGGTGAGACGAACGTATACATGTTTATGTTTACAAATACATTAACTCTGTAGAGGTTATTGAGGTGGGAAAGGTTCCCCACGCGCTGCCAAGTTACTAACTTAGGTAGTTACCAGAGATCAGGATTACCGCCCTGCTATAACCTTTACTCATGACAAAAGCCATCTTCTTCGGAAGATGGCTTTTTTTATTTGTTTTTCAGCATTAGGGTAGCTGTGATTGTTCCGCTTCAAAACAAATTATTGAAAAGTTGATATTATAGGGCCTAAATTAAATTCAATACAAAATATACATTTTGTAATTGACTTTTATGGTTATAATAATGTATTATAGAGTTAAATATTAACCTTATAAAGTTAAGTGGTGGAGGCAGCATGATTAACATTGAAATTGACCAACAAGAAGCTCGTGAACTGTACCTTAAGAAGATTGAGGAAGCCATTCAACGCCTAGACTTGGAAAAGGTTTTTTGGGATTCAAAGGAGCTGCAGCGCCGTACATGCTTAAGTTGGAGCACGATTCAAACTACGTTTTTCTATGATCCGCGTTTCCCAAAATACAAAGTCGGTGGGAAATGGATGTACCCGGCCAGGGAAACACAGGAGTTTTTGCTTACTTGGCTTAAAGAACACAAATAGGGAGGGGTTAGGATGAGGAATCTGAATTATTTAGAGGGGTTTCGTGACTACCTGGTTGAAGAGGATAAAAGCGCAGGAACTATTGACGGTTATGTAAGTGACGTAAAGGATTTTTTGGCATTCCTGAAGAAAGATATAAACAAGCTTAAACGGCTTGAAATCACCGCCTACAAGGATCACATGCGGAAGAAGAACTTAAAAACCCCAACCATCAATCGCAAGCTGGTTTCTGTGAAACAGTTTATCGACTTCCTAAATGACCGCTACAAACTCTCCATTTCGTCCCGTGTTAAGCAAGAGAAGGTTCAGAGGCAGTATTCCCTTAAGGACGAAGAACTCCTCACAGAGGGCGATTTTGTGCGTTTGCTGACGGCCGTGGTCAATGCCCAAGATTTGCGAGCAAAAGCCTTATTCGAATCTATGTATTATTCCGGAATGAGGATCAGTGAGGCCCTCCAGCTTCGTATCGATCATGTCACAAAGGGTGCCAAGGTCATCGAGGACATAAAGGGCAAGGGAAGCAAATATCGTCCCATTTTTATTAGCGATAAGCTTCTGGATTCTCTTCGCGAGTACTTGGAAGTCAGAGTACAGCCTTATGGCAGCACCACAGATGCATTATTTGTAGGAGAACGAGGGCCAATTACCAGACAATCAGCTCACACTTGGATGAAAAAGTATGCTGCTGCAGCCGGCATAGAGCCCACTAAAGCACATGTCCATAACCTCAGGCACCTATTCGGCTTGCGTTTGGCCTCCCGAGGCGTGCCAATCCAGGACATAGCCAAGTACATGGGCCACACGAGCATCGAGGTAACCAAAATTTATTTAGAAAAGCCGCAGTCTTATTACGCTGAAATGATTGATCAATTATAGGAGGGGCCGAGATGATGAGTGAGTTATATCAAACCGAAGCTCAGGCTGAAACAAGAAAACAGTTGAAAAAGTCTCAAGGCTATTGGATTTGCGACAAATGCGGCACTAAATATTACGGCGGAATTATTTGCGATCCGTGCCTTCACGCTGAATTTAAGGCGGAAGTAATGAAATTGAAGGGTGGGAATAGGCGATGAAAAGAACGCTGGCTGCAATCAACGCCGACTATGAAAGGATCCTGAGCTCCGATTTGAACGACTACAACAAGGCCATTGAATTGGCCGCGCTTATGACCGAAATGGAGGGCAGCTACCAGGTGCCTATGCTTAAAAATGAAGAGTGGGAGAAGGCAAATAAGCCGGTTATTGCTTTGTACAGGAAAATATCACGCAGCAGAAAATTTGATTAGGGAGGCAAACAGTAATGGCGGTAGACGATCACGCGATAGACAGTCTTAGAACCTGGTTTGACATTGAGTATGACGAATTGAAAAAAGAATGGAAGAGTGGCCAATACAGCAAGCTCACTTACTGCCCTTCTTATAAGGATGCTGCGACTTATCGAGATGCCTTGAACGTTTTAATTAAGGGCCGCTATTTGCCTGAATATGTGGATGAATATAAACTCGCGCCATTAAAAAAGATGATTGATGAGGACTTAGAGGACGAAAAATACGTGTTGCCATATTAATAAAAAAGGGCTAAGCAAGATGCTTAGTCCCTTTTTGTTCGATTGCTTAATTCCAGCCACTCAAAGAATTTGTCTCTTTTCACTCGCTTAGACCGGCCGTATCTAATCAGTGGAAAATCTTTACGCTCCATAATCTCGTAGGCTACTCTTCTGCTGATGCCGAGTATTTCGGCCATATGTACAGCAGACATTACGATTGGATATTGGTGAGTGTCGTTGGGTAAAAAAGTATAATCGGGCTCCTCCACTTTTTCCTCCGCTACATCGTAAACTATATGTCCCTCACCATGAAGTTTAGCCTTTTTAGAACACTTCGGACATTTCCTGGTCTTTGAATAATCATTCTTAGCAGCAAAACGAGAGACTACCGCAAAATTCAATTCACACGCATCGCATTGATAGACATATGCCCCTTCAGTCCTCATTGTTCGTTCTTCTGAATTGTTATTAATTCCCCTGGAGTGCAGTCCAATGCCAGGCAAATCTTTTCAATTTGGTCCATTTCAATCCTTTTAATGGTTTCGTGGTACATAGCTGAAATGGTTGCCGGCCGGATCCCTGTCTCTTCAGCCAACTGCTTTTGAGTCCATTTTTTCCTTCCAAGCAACTCCGCAACATGAACCCTGATCATATAAACATCCCCCCTTAATTTCTCCTTATAGTCAAATTATAACGATAAGAGTAATTTTATTACAACTATTTATTGACAAATTACTCTAAGAGTAATAATATGTGTACAAGAGGTAATAATATTACGGGAAAAGAGGTGATAAAGTTGAGTAAAAATGATTCCAGTGAAATTACATTTACACTTGGGCGCATGACTCTTTTAGTTGGCGGTGACCAGGAATCAGTTTTTTTCAAGATTAATGAACGCGGGAAAGAATACGAATACAACGAAAAAGAATATGCTGTGGACCTGTTTCCATATGATCTTGAAATCCTAATTACGGCACTCACAGTGTTTAAAAAACGGATAGAAAATAATCCTTGTAAAGGATGTAATCAGGAATTATAGATTGAACTACATGGAGGTGGAAACGAGAATGGGGAAAATAGTAATAACGCCGGAACAAAGCAAGTTTGCGATGGAATTAGGCCAAGAATCACCTGAAGCAATGATGAACTATCTGGTTTCGCAAACCATAAACATAGAGATTGAAGATAATTCTGAGTTATCTAAAGTTTACCAGGAAGCGTTTGAGAAGGGGTTTGATTCATGTCTTTGTTTCATGGAGGAAGTTTTAAGGGAAATGCGGAAAAAGAAGGATGCAGCTAGCAAAGGAAAGGACAATAAAGCATGCAGCTGACAGACAAAACCTGTAAGGCAATTGCGAAGTTATTAATCGCGACCGCCCTTCCAAAATACATCGAAGAAATAAAAAAGGCCCCTCACGGCAATGAGACGGACCTCTTGAAAAATGTACAAAAAATCGGGTAATTTAATTTTGCAATAAAGGATGGGGAAAATCAATCTCCGTCCTTTTTATTTTTCATATTTTCTTCTTCCCGGATTTTGGCAAGTATCCGCGGAATTGAAGTTTTTCTGAAGAAGACAGCCATCGCACGTTCTGTTTCCGGAGGGATAATCGGTCTATTTGGGTTTTTCGAGCTCAAATCTTCAGTTTTTCGGTCATTGAACTTTCCCATATGCTCCTCCTACTGTAGCTATAGGATTACAGCTCCATGTTCCTCAGCGAAATAGTCTATGTAAGCAAGCCTTATCATTTCCTCCCAGTTCTCAAAATCAGAATTAGAGGAGACATATAAGTTTAATTCATCAGGTTCTATAGCTTCGTCCGCCTCGTATTTTTCCGCAAAAGGGCTATTTTTGAAGAAATCATCAAGGCTTTTAAAAGATGTGAATTTTTGCATAAACCTGTCCGACAAAAGATCCTGAATCGTTACCTCTAAACCGCTGTTACCTACATTTTCCTTCACCATGCTTCACTCCCCATTTCGAATGAGGCCAATATCTGGAAGTTTAATCTAGGGAAAGTATACCGCAATCATCATTATGAAAAAGTGTACATTTGTGTATAATTATTGCCATTTTCATCCTTAATGTCAGCAGTACACGCCTTTTTAATGTTACATATTAGTATTACATATTACGTAAGTCTTTGACTTGTTGTTGTTGTGTTTCTATAATTCTATTTAAATAACTTGATGGTGGTGATGATGGTAAATGTCTGAAGTCTATGCGATTTCCATGAATAAAGGTGGAGTAGGTAAAACCAGCCTGGTGACTAATCTTGCTGGCGCGATAACCCGGGTTCTAAAGAAAAAAGTATTGATTATTGATACTGACGGCCAAGGAAATACCAGTATCGCATTTGGTTTAAAGCCAGATGCCTTTGAAAACACAGTTTATGATGTTCTGTTGGGCGAAAAGGATCCAAAAGAAGCTATCGTGAAGGTAAATGAACTCTTGGATATATTGCCTTCCAACAACGATATGAACTTTTTAGAATTTGATATCCTCCCAAATATCCAACAGTACAGGCAGCCTTTCGCACTCCTTAAAAACGCACTGGCTGGGATCAGGGACTCCTACGATTACATATTCATCGATACTCCTCCAAGCATGGGCCTGGTTGCAGGGAACGTCCTCGCCGCTTCTGATAAGGTGATTATCCCATTCGTTGCTGAAATGTTTGCTGTTAGTGGCCTAGTAAGAGTGGTTGGGGCAATAAACGACTTTAAAGCAAAAGAGAACCCTTCCCTCGAGGTCGCCGGCATTGTCGGTATGATGGTCGATAGCAGGACCACCCTCCACTCCGAGATGCTGCAGCAGGCACGCAGGTACTGTGTCGAAAACAACTTGCTGATGTATGAAACGATCATTCCAAAATCCATCCGGTTCGCTAATTCCACAGCTTATGAAGGGAAACCAGCTACCTGGACCGATTACAACAATCCGATCGTGAGCGCTTATTACGAATTAATGAAGGAGGTAATAATTGAACATGGCCAGAAAGAGAAATCTGAGTGATGCCTTTAGTCAATTTGAAGAAGAAACCAATGACAAGATACAAAATAAAGATAATGAACTTGAAAACAAAAATGAACATCTACTTAAACAACTTGAAAACAAAGATGTAATAAATAAACTTAATAATGAACATGTTACAAAAGATGTAACATTAAACGAATCTTCTTTATCGGTATCCCAGGTAAAACAAGACTTATTAAGCATGTATGAAGAGAAAACGAAGAAAGAAACCGTGGAAGATACTCATGTGCGGACAACGTTTTTACTTAGAAAAGATTTATCAAAAAGATTGGACAAGCTTGCCAAAAACAAGCGAGGATTTAAGACAATGTTTTTGAATAAAGCCATAGAAGCATTACTTGATGAATTGGAAAGAAAGTAAGTGAGATTCTTTGTTTATACCATTTTCCAAAGGCCCTTTTAGGGCTTTTTTCTTTAGTAAAACCGGCTAGAACCTGTTAAGCCGATTAAAATAATTCCACCCCTTCTAAGATATTTCAAATTAGAAAAGGAGTTTTTTTATTTCTTTTCAATAGAAAAACAAGGAGGGGATAAACAATGTTCAAAATCATCGAGTTTACCATTGGTATCATCGGTCTTATGGTTTCTGTTGTCAGTCTTATAATTTCTGTATTAGGTCTTTTCGTGTCTGCCATCAGCCTTACCGTTTCTGTATTCGGATTAATCATTGGGTTGCTTCAGCTTTTCCAGTAAGACAATGAAAGGGGAGTAATCCAGCTCCCCTTCCTTACTGTTGGCTAATCAATCCATCTTATAGGTTCCAGAAATCCTCGTAATCAACGTCATATCCGGCCTTTTTTAAAGCTCTGATGATTTTTGCCGCATTCTTCATCGAGGGATCCCCGGTATCCTTTGCAGCACGGCTAATTGTGTTCCTGTTAACCCCGCTGGCTTTGCTTAATTCCTCCTGAATAATCCCGTTTGAATCCAAAAACTTCCCGAACTTAGACCGCTTCTTTCCCAACCCAAACACTTTACATGTCAGCTCCCATCAACAAGGATCTGAATCCCTTGCTATAGCTTATTTGCTATCAGCTTGGCCGAATTATCAGACTTCTAATCACAAAAATGTGATTTTTTATAAAAAGTGTGAAACTTGGACAAACAGCGTGACATACACTTAAGCATACGCAAAGCCAAACGGCAGCAAAATGACTATCCGTAGCACTAGAAACCCCAAAAACCTCAATCATACCACCACTTTTATTCTTCGTTTTCTACGTTCGTTTGCCTTGCAACTATCACTTTGTGATATCGAAAGGGGCGTGGCGAATTGCTTTTCGAAATCCTAACCACTGGAAGCATGCTCGGAGTGCTCGGCACCAGCTACTATTACAAAACTAATCTCAATAATGATGCAGACAAGATTTTAAAAATTGCCGAGAATTGTGGCCTGTACAAGAAGGATGAAAAAATAAGGCTTTATCGCCGAAATTACAACAAGGAGGGCAAGTTTACCGAATACGCCTTCAAAATACCACTAGGATTGGAGCTCAAGGATTTCCAGGATAAGTACGGAAAGTTCAAGGATGGGCTTAACAATCGAAGCGTGAGGCGAATCATACTCAAAGATTTTAAGAATCTCAAACTAGACCGAACTTTACCAAAGCAGATCCAGGCAATCCTGAATAACCGGGTACGGCAGAACAAAGAGATTGAGATGGAATATGACGGAATGCTCATTATGAGGGTCTACGATGAGGGATTGCCGGCAGAAATGCACTATGACGATGAACTGCTCAAAAAAGTAAAGGGTTGGGAAGTGCCAATTGGCGTTACCTTCAAGGAATTTGTAGTCCACGACTTTGAAAGTCTTCAAATGCTTGTGATTGCAGGGATGACACGATATGGAAAGACTGTTTTTCTTAAAAACGCAATAACCACACTGATAAATAACCATCCCGAGAACGTGAAATTTACATTAATCGACTTAAAGGGAGGCTTAGCATTCAGTCGCTTCATGGCTTGCAAACAAGTCAATACCGTAGCAAAGAACTGCCCGGAAACCTTGGCAGCGTTAGAAGCTATCCATACGGAACTATTGGCCCGTCAAGAGCACTTCTTGGCTAATGGATGGGAGGACATCGGGGAAGCCGGCTGGAAGGAACGGCACTTTGTTGTTATCGATGAAGGGGCTGAGATAGCAGGATTCGAGGACAGGGAGGAACGCTTACGGGCAACTCATTTAATAGGGGAAATTGCCAGGATTGGAGCGGGTTTAGGCTATCGGTTAATTTTTGCCACTCAATACCCAACGGCCGACGTATTTCCGAGGCAGGTGAAGGCAAATACGAGTGCAGCTCTATGCTTCAAGTTGAAGAACAGCACCCAGAGCCTTGTTGTACTAGATCGTGCCGGGGCTGAGGATTTACCTGTAGGGCTAAAGGGGCGCGCTATTTACCAGACGGACCGCGAACAGCTCGTTCAAACCCCGTTCATCAAGAACAGCTTTATCGATATAAAAATAAAGCCTCATATCAACTTCAGGGCAAGGGGTGAGGGCACCAGTGCACCATTCAAAGCTACAAAGGAAGAAGAGGGAGGAAGCTATATTACTAAGTTTGAAAAAGCTTGATTTCCTTACTCGTGGGCAAATTCAATCCATCCACAAGCTTAAAAGCGACAGGAACGCGCAACGGGTTCTGAAGCAAATGGAAGAGTACCTGAATGTGATCCGGAGTGGTGAAAACATTTACTATCTGAATGCTGCCGGCCGTTCCTTGGTTAACTGCGATAAGGTCCGGAAGAGTACCGGTAACGTGCAGCATTACATTATGAGAAATTACCTCTACATCGCCTATAGTTGCCCTCAATCCTGGGATAACGAGATCCGGATAACCAGTGAAGGCAAAAGCAAGAAGGATACAGTCACTTGTGTAGCAGATGCAGTTTTTAAAAGGGGGGATTTTTACACGGTTATAGAGGTAGATAACACTCAAACGATGAAGAAAAACCAAGTAAAAATACAGAAATACCGCACTTTGAAAGACCGTTTCACCTTTGGTCCTGTTGCGCCAAAATTCGTATGGATTACAACTACTGAAAACCGCCGTAAGGAACTGATAAAGCTCAACGAAGATAAGGGATTGGTTGCTGAAGTCTTTACATTAACCGATTTTAACGCATAGGAAGGGGATTTAAGGCATGTTCAAACGCAAAGAAGAGGTTTACTCCATTAAGGAGTTCATGGCTCGTAAGAACGCTCCTGAGACGCTTACAGAACAAGAGAAAAAGGCCTTTATTGAATCGACAGTGCTTCTGCCATTGGCAGTAACTCCGTTTCTTAAGGTTAAAACTGCCTTTGCCGCTTCAGCTGTCCCGGTCACGGCAGCCGCTACAACCGGTGCTATGTACGATAAAATGCTTCACGCTTTTGACCCCCTAATCACACTGGTTCAGGCACTGGCTTATCCGGTTGCAATGGTGGTTGTATTGGGAGGGGCACTATTCATTATGATCGGCAACAAAGAGAAAGGGTTCAGCATGATGCAAGGCGCTGGGCTTGGGTATGTTTTGGTACAGATGACTCCGTTAGTCCTCAATATCCTGGTTGAAGCTATGAAAGCAATCTAATCTGTGGAGGGTGGGTAATGGTGAGGATTCGTAGGTTAAGTGGAATGTGCAACGGTGAATTAGTTGTGGTTTATTTAACACTTAATAATATCTGTAATTGGATGCACTTAAATTATAAGGAAGTACGGTAAAGGGAGGGCGGTGAACTTGATTTTACGTATAACGAGTAAGTTTGGTGAAGTTAGTTCAATTCATAAAACTCCCCATACCGGAATTGATATAGCTTTGCCGGAGAACAGCCCAATAAAGGCAATTACAGAGGGCGTAGTTGACCGAATTTACACGGGAACAGGCTCAATAGGTAAAGGGTTATCAATCCAGATGGAAGACGGAACACGGGCAATTTACGGGCATATGAACGATGTCAGCGTGAAGGTAGGAGAACGGATTGAGCCCGGGGAAATCATCGGCTTAACAGGCAATACCGGAAATAGTACCGGGCCGCACTTGCACTTTGGTTTAAAAGCGAATGATGGGAGCTTCCTGGATCCATCCCCTCTGCTAAATAAGATAATCGAAAACGGGAAGGTCGGGCAGATACCACAGTTCAATATATGGGAGTGGTTAGGTGAAAAATTTACAGAGATTACCGTGGGCCGCGTTGCAGATTTTATTGCGGATTTTGCTTTGGCGTTTCCTATCATCGCCGTTGTTAGCTTTGGCGTGTATGCTCTTCTTGGCATATGCAGTAAGACTGTTGCAAAATGGGGCGCATTAGGAACAGTTTTATATGGCATCCTCTCCCTAATTTGAAATTAGGGAGCTTTTTTATTGTGTTCTATTTCCGTTCTTCAAGGCTTTAAAAATTTGCGTTTTGTGAATCCAGGAAAGAACGGGAGAACGGTGCAAGAACGGGTATAGGGGACAACTTGCTGAAAAACAGGCGACAACTTGAACCTGTCGCCTATAACTTGTCCCCTTGGACGACAGGTTCCATTCATGCACAGCTTTGGTTTCGGGGCATTTTCAAATCCAGACTTCATTCCCCTGCAGCACCTCCTAAAACTACCCGGAATTGGAGGTAAGAAAGATGTTGTTGAAGCACCTTTGTTAATTACTGCCGGTGGCATCCTGGTAACGGCGTTATCGGAATCGTTGGCTGAATTACTGGGTTACAGCTGGATCGGAACGGCCATTAATTCATTTGAGTCATTTATGATTTCGGAACCTCCGAACTTACCTTAAGGATGGTCTACTTACTTACAAAATTCTGCTTATGTAATCAGTTCTGGAAATAATAGATGGATAATGGAAACCTTGCTTGTTGCCAGAAAAGCGGACTTTTAGATATATAACAGAACGTGGTGACTAATCTGATTCGTTATATATATAACAGAACGGTTCATTATACACGAAAAAACCTTGCTGTTATTGGGTTTTGTTTAACCATTTTAGTTTATCAATGCGAACGGCGTTCCATTATACCTATAGATCGCAGTGCCGAGTAATGCTGTGTGCTTATATTCCTGGGTAACCGCGGTATAAAGGTACGAGGGCAAGTGATGAGTGAGTTACCGTGGTGACGAGGGAATCACATGGCATGGACTATACCCGAAGAAAAAGCCGGCTCTTTTTAAAAGGAACATGGCATTGGTGAAAACTGGCGGTTGCCTTATCCGGTCTGTGAAGCGGGTATTTATTTGAGGATACCCCCAGGCTGATTAATTTTTGTTTGTATATCTGCTTCTTTAGAGATTATTTGAAGGATTAAAGGTTGGATTATTTTAATCCTGAAAACAATCCTTTGAATCCTCCATTTTCAAGTGGTTGAAAAAGCGCGATATACCAATGATTGTTCCCCATTTTCCTTTCATTTTCAGGTCAATTAGTTTTAACCGTTGCTAATTAGTACATCATTTCTCCAAAAAACTCACGTTTTCAAAAACCTTATCGCCAGTACTAACGATCCCACCTTTTGTCTTGCTAAAATTTTATAAAAGGAGGGATGGAGAATGAAGGCAGATTTAATTTCAGTCAATATAAATTACATCGGTGAGCATGCTTCTTATATAGACGCTGCCGTTCACTATGCATATTATCTGGTTTTATCTGAAGAAGAGCAAAGAGAAGTTATTAAAGTATTAGAGGAATTGGTTGAAAGCTATAAAGAGTTTGGGTTTCCATTTTATAGTCCTCGCCTTAACATCAATACGGTCGAATAAAAAACGCTGCACTTTACTTAACAAGTTCAAAAGACATCTTCTAAATATAAAAATTTGCTCTTTTTTATAATTAGGGAATATTAAAAAGTCCCCTTGTCGATGATTCGACGGGGATTTTTTCTTTATAGAAGACCATCAGTCCCGTTTTTTTATCGTGTTACTAAATTCATCATCTCAGCTCTTCCAATCCGTTTGAAACTTTTTCCATAAAGAAGCGTATACCGCTTAAAATAAACCGAAAGGAGAAGTGCCATGCTATACGGACCCGAAGATTTATCAATTATCCTTACAACCGTCGTGGGAGTTTCCAAGTGGTTGATCCCTGCAGTGATTGCAATAGCCTTGGTCAAAAAAGGCTGGGCATAAAAGAACTCCCCTATACGCGCGAGAATTTCAGGTTTTTTAAGGTTTTCACACTGGGGTTTACCTGTATTTGGTTAACAATGCCGTTTTGAGGTGCCAACAAAAAAAGAAAAGGCACAGCAAATTGCTATGCCTGTGAAGGTTGAAGCAAGGATACGATTTCATTCATGCTATCGCCCTTGCTCAACCGGTGCTGTTCGTTTTGCCTGTATTCGTCCACCAAACGGCTATACTCCTTCAAGCTCAGCTTGTTTTTCCTCTGCGCTTTAAGGTCAAGCTCGTATGCGATTTCAGTTAATTTACTACTGGATGCAAGAAAGCAAATGCCGTATTCCCTTATTTTTTGGACTGCAGCTCGATCATCATCCATGTCAACCCCGGTTAATCCCTTCAATCCCAATAAACAGCCTTCCAGTTTATCCTGGTTTCGGGCAGCTCGTTGGTACAATTCATCAAAAGGAATCTTTCTAAAAATGCCGGGAATAGGGATTTTCGCTCTTAACGGTGGATCAAAAATACTATCATGGATTTGAATGTGTTCAGTTAGGACGCTGTTCATCACAACTAAATGGTCATATAAGATGACCTTTAAATTTGGCTCCCCCACTTTTTCGCCCCTCTCAGCCGATTTAAGGCGTTTTCGCGACTTTCAGCTAGTTTTACTCTAACCCGAAAATAAAACTCCGTGCAGGCTCACTCGGTGGGTCATAGATAGTCGTATGGTTTTCTGGGTCGGGCATTATCGTTACCCGACGGGTCATCATCACCGTATTTGTCAGTATTCCTCCAAATCATAACTAACTCAGGGACATCCTTGATCAGAAAACGAATTCCGAAGATACCGATGATAATCCAAATCAAATTATCCCAAACCCATTCCCACACGACTATCCACCCCTTTTATTGTTTTAATAAATTTTGCAGCCTTTGATGCAATTCCAATAATCTTTCCTGTTTCTTCGTTAAGGATAGGCTATTATCCTGCTGTATCCCCTTCATTTCTTCCTTAATACTGGAAATTTCTCTGTTTTTAAGTACATATTCATAGAATGCTGTACTATTTCCTCCAGAAGCCTTTATATTTTCGTATTGAAGTGTTTGTTTTTCGCCCAAGGCCTGGCGATCTTTATCGTAAAATTCTCTTGCCTCCCGGAATGCCCCCGGTCCGAACAAAGTACCTTTTATGCTGTTTAACGCATCGTTTTCTACTGGATACTTTAATTTGGTTTCAGCCTTGTTGTATACTCCCTCTTTTTTCAATGCGTCTAACCCTTTCAAGGATTTTTGTGCCTGCGCACCGCCAAAAGGGAGGGCTAGTTTGAAAATAGGATCCTGGGCACCTTTAGCGACAAGTAATCCAGAACCAAACCTGTTAGGGTCCCTGTCACCGAAGAATTCCTCCCTGGTCGGAAGATTTTTAGTTCCGTACTCCGGATAAAAGTTCGCTGCAGTTTGTCCAAGGGGAACGTTCGAGAGTATCTCACCGCCAATTCTGCCGGCTTTTTCCCATCCGGATAAATCCTCCTCGGTAAAAGCGTCATGTATGGCATCTATTGGGTCGAAAGTGACCGCCGAACCCCTTACCTCCTCCATCCCTTTATTCAACAGCCAGGAGCCTAAATAAAGCGTTACAATGGCACCGAAGTCCTTCTCCTTGATGAAATCTCGTTGGACGTGCCAAAGATTGGCCACTTCCAATTGGAACGGTGCGATTAACTGGAATAGCTTTGATTTTTGAACTAATGGAACTTCTCCGATTCCTCTTCCTGCAACCAAGTTCCTTGTGGCATCATCCGCATATTTAATAGGATCGGCCACCTTCTGCGCTAGACCCTTTTGATATGCCGAATTCCAAACGAATGTTGTTCCGATCCTATCCGCCGTTGACATCACCCAACTAGCAAACTTTTCAGGCTGATCAATCAATCGAGTGTTGAATTTTTCATACATACTGTGGGAAAACCGTTCTTTCAGGAATCCAGACTGTGCCGCTTCTTTATTTTGCACAATTATAGACTTCAAGGTTTTAATGGCACCCGGCACGGAATGGTGCTTAGCAAACGCGATTCCATTCGGAATGTTAGCAACCTGGGCGAGCGTAGATCCCAAGTTCCCCAAAACAGTATTCTTCTTTACACGTGTGTTCAGCCATTCTAACCCCCTAAAAGTTCTCCGTCCAAACCATTTTTGGAATGGTCTATCCAAAAAATTCGTTTTTCCTGCCAGGTCTCGAGCAAAGTCTTCGACGAATTCGATGTAATGATTAAGATTTTTCGTCCCGCCAGTCAAACCTTTCAAAGACCGAGAAAACTCCTTGAAACGGGGGATGTGAGGATCTATTTTTATTGCGTACGATGCAGAAGGCAGGTAATTCAGGAATCCCCCTACAGCATCACTCTTGTATGGACCCTTTCCCCTTTTCTGCATAAAGCTTGCCCACCTGCTGCTTGGATTTGTAAAATCCGATGTCCCAACCAGTTGAGGGTCGATGCCAGCCGGAGTGTCGAATAAGTTTTTAATTCCCTCGAGGCCGTTAAGTTCTCGAAAATGTCTGTAATAGTCGTTTCTTTTCGGCACCAGCTTGTCCGGATTCGTTGGATAAATGGAAGCCCTTGAGGCATTCACCTCGTCAATTAATGATTCGTAAGCCTTCCTGAACCATTCATCGGCCTTTACAACCTTCTGCCAATCCTTTGGAGCAGCCTGCTTTAATTGATCAAGGGAAATGGTTTTCTCCCCGTAGTCCTGGACGAGTTTCGAAAGCTTACTACCCTTTGAAATGCCCAATCCTTTTACGATTTCGTCGTTTAACCGATTCAGCCAGGTCTCCTGCAGTTCAACATACTCTTTTTTGGCATGATCGAACGGATCCAAGAGGGCATTTTTGATTTCTTGGAACTTATCTCCAAAGACATCCCTCGTATTCCGGTAAATATCCGACATGTACCCTTGAATCCCATTGATGTCTTTGAGCTTAGATGGGTTCAGTCTGACATTCCAAATAGGATCATTTGCCCTAACTACGCCAAACTCTTCATCCTCGGCCTTTTTGGGAGTTATAGCCTCATATTCCCTCAATGTTTTTTCTTCTGCATTAAGTTTTCCTTTAGGATTCGGTGTCTGTTGTTCTGACTGCTTTTTCAATGATGACAGCTCCTGAAACACTTCTTCCAATGGCTTAACCTTCTGTAAAACCTTCTGATTCTCAGAGAAAAGCTGAAGATTCAACTTCAATAGGAATTCCCGCTGTTCTTCAAGCGCTTTGATTTCCGGAAGCACAGCACTGCTCTTTTCTGGTGATTTGTTCATGATATCCTGGAGCTTGCTGATCTGCTTTTCAATACGATTCAAGGCTTCGGGTTTCCATTTTGGAGAATCACCAGTGCCCTTTAGGGCGTTGATTGCCATTTGACGAAGCTCTTCGTCGCTTTTCCCTTTGAAGATGGTTTGTATGGTCTTCATCTGGCTTTCGACAGCCTGTTCAAACTCATCCTGAAGTGGGTTTCTCCCCTTTGTGGTTACTTCCGGATTGAACCCTTTTTCCCGGCGGAATTCAAGAGGTGTTGGCTCAATCGGCTCTTGTTTAGGCGGTGCCATCCCTTCAAGATGGTCGACCATCTCATCAAGCGTTGCTACACGACTGATTTTCGGTTCCGGACGCTCAGGCGGGAATAAGTCTTTGGTGAACTCGACGATTTTCGGGTCGTTATTAAGCGAATCTTTTAAATTCGATTCTCGTGGCCCTTGTACCGGATTGTTTTTATTGAAATTAACTTCAAGTTCATTCAATTTCACCAGTTCATCGAAGGTTTTTGGGTCTGCATCAGCCCTAACCATTGAATACAATTCGTCTACACTTAACTCAGGCAAATAAATTTTCTGTTTTCGACTATCGTGAATTTGCTTCATTGCCTGCTGAACTTCTATAAGACGTTTCTCATAGTGGTTGCTAGGCTGGTTCTGGACCTTTCCAACCGTTTCGAGAATGTTGTCTGCCTGACGGCCAAGGGCTTCCCTATCGCCCCTGGAAACGTTTATTTCCGGCGATTCCAAACGCGGTTTTGGTTCGTTCCGCCCGCTATGACCGAAGTATACTCCGGCTTCTTCCAGTTTCTTTTTATTCATTGCACTACGAACTTTTTCAGGCAATTCAACAAACGGGGTTTTTAATCCTTCAGGCTTTTTGAATGTCTGGAAGAAAGTTTCAAGAGATGGTTTTTGCTTTACCGGTGGCGGAAGCTGTAGTTGAGGAGCAGGTAACCCTAAAACCTCTTTGGCTTCCGTTTCGACACTAGGTACAACAGCTTCGTTTATCGGTGCA
The DNA here is from genome assembly GCF_046237595.1 of Neobacillus oceani. Lineage (NCBI taxonomy): Bacteria > Bacillati > Bacillota > Bacilli > Caryophanales > Bacillaceae > Neobacillus > Neobacillus oceani. The sequence goes on from NZ_CP143544.1 coordinate 26,213, forward strand.
TTCTTCTTTGGCAGAAGTTTACTCAGGCTTGCTTTTAAGCCCTTTCCTAATCCATAAAGAGCCGGATCTGCCGCTGCTCCCACTCCGACTCCTAAACCTATGTGCCCAAGGTTTTGCTTCCAGTTCGTATCATCCGGATTTAACCCTTCCCGAATCCCCACCTCAGCTACGCTCATGGCACCACCCACAATAGCCCCTTCCTTTGCGAGTTGTCCCGCTTTTGCCAAACCTTTTGTGCCAGCCTTGGCACCTACTCCAAGAGCCTTGGCTCCTTTTACGAAACCAGCCCCAGGCACCAAGTATCCTAGACCGGAAGTAAGCATATCGGTACCGCCGCCATCGCCCATCTTTCTATCCGAATTGTAATAAGGATCCCGGTTGTTCAACTTTTTATCCAGATTACTCATGAGGTTTAGTGATGCCGAATCAACAACCCTATTAGAACCTCGAGCTAGTCCTTTAAAAGCATCAGATTGGTTACGATTGATAAAGTTCTTCACGGCATCTTCAGCTTTCACATTGTCGAATGGATTGAAAAAATCCTCAGCTGCTTTTCCTGCGGCTTTGAGATCACCCCATATCCCGCCGCCATTATTATTCTTCTTTGCTGGTGCTTTTTCTTCATCTTTTTTTTGAGCTTTGGGTTTTGGATCTGGCCACTTAGGTTTAAATCCCAGTTTTTGTTTAGCGTAATCCGTAATGTGATCAGGATTTGTTATGAGCGTTTTTTTCTTCTCATCCTTAGCATAAGGCGAAAACCCTTCTGTTTTCTCATTCGCCTTTGATTCGATTAGCATTTGGTCCCGGGAAGGACGATGACCGCCCCTCCCCTGTTCTCTTGCCCTTTGCTGGGTCTTCTCATATTCTGCAAGGGTTTGGCCATAGAAACGATGGCGTTCAGCAGCTTCTTGTTTCCGCTTTTGCTCTTCATTGTATTTTTCTTTGTATTGGCTTTTGGCAAATTCAGCCGCGACTTTTAGCCTTGCTGCTTCTTCCGCCTGTGAACCGAGCCTGTCAAACGACCCGGCCCCATGCCTGTTTTCGAATATCTTCTTGTATTTATCCTTATCGAATACCATACCTGCCCCTCCTACCCCAGCATGCTGAGGGCATCTTTTAATTCCTTATTGAACCTGGCGACGACTGATTGGCGTATCTCAGGGGAAGAACGACCAAAATACTTGGTTCCGTTCCCTGCCATGCGTTCATAATAGATTTTCTTGATGATTTCCGCCTCGCTCATTCCAGGCTTAATCCCTGCGCCCTTAAACACATTCACGGCCCCACCTGCACCGTGCTGAACGGCTGTGCTCCAAAGAACATTCTGTAAAGCCGGCGAATAAGAGTTGATATCCAGGCCAATTTCCTTTTTGACTTTCGCGGCAGCCGGATCATAGTGTGAGGATTTGATAAAGGCATGCTGCACTTGGTCGAAATCCTTGTAATTGGTTGCCGCCAAAGCCTTCCATGCCGTGTCGAATTCCTTCGTACCTGGCTTGAATTTCGAAAGGGCTTGATGCATGGCTGGATTCGTCTTTTTCAAGTAATCGATAAAACTGTTCATCGTACCTGTATTTGTGGCAATCTGATAGGTTCCGTAGGAAGCGCCGCCCCAATCGCCACCATTGCGGGCGACGGTTCCCGGACCAGAACTGCCAGACTCATATTTCTTCGATAATGAGCCCAGCGCTCCACCTCCTACGGTGCCGGAAAACCCGACTTGTAGAAGTCGATTTCCGCTTGTGAAGTTCCTTTCTGAGCCTTCAATTCAGCTTCCTTCATCGCGTATCTAAATGCTATATCTTCGCCAAATTGTTCTTTTAGCATCTTGTAGTTGGCTAACTGGTCAGCTGATAAATTATTGAACACGTGCTCACGCCAATTTTTATCAACGGTTTTCCAGTATTGGTCGTTCTTTGTTTCGATTTCCCATTCCTTTCGGCGATTATCTTCAAGCTTGGTTTTAAAATTCTGTTCCCAAGTATCAGTAGCTTTTTGATAATCAAAAGCTCGATTGGATTCAAAAACCCCTCGGTTGTAACCTCTGTCGGACTCAAAAACCCCTCGGTCGTAATTTCTGTCGGACTCAAAATCAGAACGAGTGGCCCTCCCTGTCATATAGTTCTGGTTCCAAGAGTCTAACGATTTTTGATAATCGAAATTACGTGTATCTATGTTTCGGTTATAGGTGGTTTCATCCAGATACCGCGTATCTCCAATGGAATCTCGATATTGTTGGTAAGCCTGTCGATACAGCTCATCCCCACGCATTTTGTCCTGCTGCATAAGCATTTGGGCCACAGCAGCAACCTGGCTCATTTTCTGAGCGTTGGCATCTGCAATTTGCCCCTGAGAAGCAATCTTGATTTTATTCAATGAATCCGCAGCAAGGCCGCTTTGGGCAATTCCCCGATTAGCCGCGGCTTCCCCTGATGCCACTTCGTTTTGATACTGCTGTGCCTGGATGTTCTTGACCGCCTGCTCATACAAAGGATTGAACTGCTGTTCCGCCTGACTCCGAGCCGTATCATAGTCCATGTAGTTGTAACTGAATGAAAACGGTTCCGGCTTTGGTGGAGTCGGGATTGCCGCCGGCTGGTTTGCCGTAGCGCTATTGGTTGCCGGATTGTTCGCCACTGCATTTTTGTAGACAGAATACGCGTTATTTGCAATGCCTACTGCCGCCGAAGTTGACGGGGCTTTCCCTGTGGTTCGCTGGACCGTTGCAGGCTGTGCCGGTGAAGCAGTAGGCGTACCATAATTGGTCACCTGAGGTTTAGGTGCATTAGCAGGCAGGAACATATTCGTCGGATTGGCCTTCTGATTGTTTTTATTCAGCATTGTTGTCGGTTGTGGATAGTAGGTTGTCACATTATCACTCCTAACTGGCTTTATTCACTGACAGGGTTTAATGATTTTTCAAGACAAATTTCTTTCTAACAGCGCCTATGCTCACCCCCCTTCCAGGGGAAATGGATTAGAATATTGTTTTCTTGTTGAAAATTTGCCTCTAGTTCTCTAAATTCTTTTTATGGAGTCAGAAATGTCGGGATTAGCAATCATACTGTCGCCATAAACCCGCTTCAATAAAGCTGTATAGTTGCGATCGTAAGGTGAAAGGTAAAGCCTACTGATTCTCCTCCGGGAGATGGGATCTGGATTATCCCACGCTCTTAATGCCCTGACTTCAATCTCTAGTTGCGTCAACTCGTGTAGCACTTCTTTTATGTCCATATAACTAAAGCCGGTTGCTTCCATTGCCTCTTCAGTACTTACGCCACCCGGTTGACTGCAAATCACCTTTAGCATTTTTTGTTGTCTTTCGGTGAATAGCAATGATCATTCACCCCTCTGTTCCTGATAAGTGCCAATTAAGAATGAGTTTCCGAAATACATTACATAACTACAGTTATGAAACCAGTAATTCGAGTCCGATAAATGTAAAATATTGGGATATTTAACATGACACATTATATGTATAATGCGCCGTATCCACTTTTCTTGGTTTTTCCTCGTCCAGGTTGGCTATCCTTCAGCTAATTTATCTACAATATCATCCCGAATTCTGTGTGCTTGCGCTCTACTCATTCCAAAGTGCCTTGCTACAGCAGTTACACTCATACCATCCAGTAAGCAATCCAGAATTGCGCTCTCCTTGATACCTACAATTACTGGTGCACGCTTATCGATAAAATTAATCATTTCAAGGTATTCCAACAGCCTCGTTCTTTTGGTATCTCGGATTCGCATTTTTCCTTCTGCTGTTTCTGTGATATTCGTGTTATTTAGCTGATAAAGTTCTTCCTCAATCCTTTTCACCTCTTTATTCATCCAGTGATAGTTTTTGAGGATATTGTAAATCTGGTATTTGTTTATCTTTTTTTCAGCAACCGGCACATTGTTACCCCCAAACATTTAGACTGATCTAAATTTCAAGCCTCCTCTTGCAAAAAAGAATAGAGCTTCCACTGCGCTGAATTTAGCACTCTTTCATACTGTTCAGTGGAAAGCTCCAAACGGGTCCCCCCTCCGTAATAGTGGGCTTGTACAACGCTTCTCTCCAGATTCGTTAGTGTCTTCATGGCTTTTTCAAATGTCATTGCTTTTGCTTGCTCTTTCTGGATTAACTCTTTGTACATATCTTTCTTTTCGATGATTCTTATAGCCATCGTGTCGGGATATGTACTTTGTACATAGAAACGTTGAAGTTCTCGATCAATCTGTGTTATAGAAGGCGAAATGTCATCGTATAAAGCCTGTATGACTTCCTGGGCTTCTTCACTGAGTTCATCTACCCGCGCCTTTGCTTCAGAGAGAAATTGTAAATAATAAAGGCCGGGCAGAGGAACTCGTTCCCCCAATTCCCCCATATAAGGCTACCTCCCTGAAAATCTATTTATAAAGTCAGGTTTTGTAAGGTTCAGACCCCGTCTTTTTAGGAAAAAGGAATAGCTTTGACCAATGACAGTTTCTTATCCTTCTTTGGAAAATCAGCCATTATCGAATCCAGAAAGGTGTCAAAATCGCTCGTAAGGCCCCTGTCAGCAAGAAAAGCTTCATGAACAGCCAAAGTTGCTTCCATTTCGAGTGTTGTATCGTCGAGACGTTGCGATAGCAATCGGAAATCTTCATTTTGTTCTCTAACCATTTTTAATAATTCGGAATTGCTTTCAACGGAAATTGTCATGATTTCCGAGAGTTTTCCAAGTAGGTTATCTAATTGCTCTTTTGATGGATTTTCAATTTTTAATAAACATTCACATTCGCGAACTAAATTCATCAGATTTTCTCTGTCCACTTCATTTCCTCCCCTTGTTAGGTAGCTTAAAATTTATAAGTTAAATAATTTGGAGCCTTTTTCTGTAATCATCGGTGAACAGATCAATGAACATGCTATTCATATACATCCGGCTATGCGCTCTTGGCCCTACAACTTCAGCCAGCGAAACATCGTCGAAGTTGGTCGTATAGACAGTCGATTTTCCTTGCCTGGCATTAAGCAGCTTCGTCCATTCCGAAACAGTCCATGAAATTTCGCTTTGCTTTTTTGTTTCTAGACCAACATCGTCAATAATCATCAGCGAATAACTGGAGTATTCTTTGTAGAACCTTTCGTTGTTACGATCGTGGCCAAAAGTCTGTTTGATTTCATCGAAAAGGTCAGCTGCTTCGATATAGGCGACACTGCGACCGCCCTTTTCTTTGACCGTTCTTGCTATGGCTTTTGAGAGATGGCTCTTACCGGTTCCCACCGAGCCAGTTAATAACAGGTTCATAGCTTTCCCGGATAGTATTTCTTTCGTGAACTTCTTTGCTGTATCTAGTGCCTTGGCTGTGGCATTGTTTACAGGTTCATAATTCTTGAATCCTGAATTATCACTATCGGGGATTTTGTACCACTTATCCAAAAGGGCATTTTGCCGTTTTTTTATCAATTCTTGGGTGAAGCTCTTATCCTCGGCAGCAACCATACAGGCAGCGCACACTTTCGATATGGTGTACTGATAGGCTTCTCCATTCTGGTTGAATTCCCACGCTGTGACATTGGGTTTTCCGCAAACGTCGCAAATTTCTCTTATCACTTTTACGTCGTGCGCGTTGCCCCTCAAGTCCGGCCTTACCTTGAAAAGGATTCCTTCTACCTTCTCGACTCCAAGCAAGTCCAATAGATGAACAGCTGGTTTTTCCATATTCAAACCTCCTACAGGAGTAATTCGTCCAGTTCTGCTTCTTCTTCAGGAGTCAGAGGGATATAAGGGGCATTCTGCCTTCTCCTGCTCTCTTCTCCTTGTTCAAATAGTGACCGTACCGGCTTTTGATTAAATTTCCGGTCAAATTTCTCATTATGCTTCCTGACTGCGTCCAAAGTGAATAGCCCTAAATTATGCAAGCTCTTAAGAATCGATTGAATGTACTTTGGTGGATTATTAGGCTCATTTAGCTTAGCTCGCTTTATAACTTCGCAAATAATTGCTTCAGGTTCCTTAAACTGGCTGTTATCTATCCAGTGACCCATCTCCTGAACGAAAGTTGCTCCAGGGTAATGGACAAAGTGTTTTTCATATTCAACAACAAAATTGTGATTAAATTCAGATGATGATCTATCATCCTTTTCTTTAGATATTTCTTTAATCTTTCTTTCTTGGGTAGCGGATTCGCTGACTGGGGACGGAACTAATTCGCTGACAGTCGACTCTCCATTTTCGATGGGAGGGAGCGTATTAGTTACCTGTCTGCTTTTTGAATCACTGTCCACTAGCCAAGAATCTTGATTTTCGTTGAAGCCAATCACTCTGGATGAATTAAATGAAGCAGGTTTGATCACCGTGATGACGTTCATTTTGATAAGAGCATTGATTTCTCGTTCAACCTGTTTTTTGTGAATCTCGGTGGCAGTGGCAATGAAGGATAAAGACATGTCCTTTTCTTTTTGCTGCCAACCATAGGTATTTCTCCAGACAACCATTAGGATTCTGAATTGAGTGCCGTTCAGTTTAAGTTTCGCTATTTGCTCCAACAAATCGTTGGCTAATTTCGTAAAGCCTGACATATCACCCACCCGCTTTAATGAATTTCCGCCATTTCTTTTTTCGCTTTTTCAATCGCTGCAAGTACCATAGACTTTTTCTCCTGATCCATCTCCCTCCTCATCCAATTTCGGACGGTGTTCTCGTGTACATTTAGATACGAACTTATCAACCAGAGAGGGATAGAACCTTTCGCCTGAATAATTTCTGCATTCCTCTTGAAATAATAAGATTTCATTTTTAATACCCCTTTCATTTTGTGTTTTTGTTGTTGTTATACTTCAATGATAAAACCCTTAAAAATAAATTAGTAGACAGTGTCCAATGTGTAAAAAACGGCTTTTTTGGTTAATTCGGTTCGAAATACGCATACCCCATTTTTAATTTGTTTTTGTTGTTGTAAAT